>NZ_JBCAUP010000055.1:0-3670 GCF_038433355.1 Brucella cytisi | reverse complement strand
CGCATTGCCTCACTAGAAATGTTCCCTGATTGTTGGCCGTTGCCTCATCTGATTTGCTCCCAGCATTTGTGGGTGCGGAGCAAATCAGATGAGGCTGATCAGCGTGACGACGAAGAAGGAATTGGTTGCTGCTCTGGCAAAGCGCTATGCGGCCGGAAAGCGGGAGGAAAAATCGCAGATCCTCGATCAGTTCGTATCGATCAGTGGGATGCATCGAAAACACGCGATGCGTTTATTGCGGGGGGCAGATAAGCAACCGCAATCGCGAACGCGGGCGCAGATTTATAACGAGGCGACCCGACAGTCTCTTATTGTTCTGTGGGAAGCCTCTGACCGCATCTGCGGCAAACGATTGAAGCCCTTGCTGCCAATTCTGATCTCGGCGATGGAACAACATGGCCATTTGAAGTTAGACGATCAGGTCCGCACACTTCTGCTACAGATGAGTGCGGCTACCATCGACCGTGCATTGAAAAGCGTGCGAGAAACAGCAGGCGGCCGTCGACGCCGACGTTCCGTTGCTTCATCGGCATTGAAGCGGAGTATCCCAATTCGAAAATTCTCCGACTGGGGTGATCCCGCACCTGGCTTCATCGAGGCCGATCTTGTGTCGCACTCCGGTCCCAACGCACGCGGCAGCTTTATTCATACTCTTGTCCTTACGGATATTGCGACCGGTTGGACCGAGTGCGCGCCTCTGATTGTTCGCGAACAGAAGCTCTTGACGGAAGTTTTGACCGAGCTTCGCCGCATGATGCCGTTCCCGCTGCTTGGCTTTGATACGGATAACGATAGCGTATTCATCAACGAGACCCTCAGGGACTATTGCGTTCATTCAGATATCGAATTCACTCGCTGTCGGCCATATCGCAAAAATGATCAGGCTTATGTGGAGCAGAAAAACGGATCGGTCGTCCGCCGAATTGTTGGCTATCATCGGTATGAGGGTGTTGAAGCTGCAGCAACACTTGCGGAGCTTTATCGTTCGGTACGCTTGTTCGTGAACTTCTTTCAACCGTCGTTTAAATTGCTCGAGAAGCAGCGAAATGGAGCGATGGTCAAGAAGCTCTACTCTTCTCCCGCGACGCCACATCAACGGCTATTGTCGGATGCAAGGACGGCGGTCGAGGTACGCGACCCCTTGGTGCGCATGAGTGAGCAACTCGACCCTGTGATGCTCCTCCGAAACATTCGTGCAGGACAACAGCGGCTTGCCGACATTGCGCATCAGGGAGCACCCTCAAGCGAGGCTCCCGATATCGAGAGCTTTTTGCGAAGCCTGCGTATCGCGTGGACGGAGGGCGAAGTTCGTCCGACCGCGAAAGCAAAGCCAAAACTGAAACGCGAGCGACGGCGGCCTGACCCGCTGGTTAACGTCACGAATGATCTTTACAGTTGGTTTGAAGCTGAGCCATGGAGAACCGGCCGGGAGCTACTGGAGCGACTTCAAAGCATTTATCCCGGCGAGTATCCTGATGCACTAATCCGTACGGTGCAACGACGGGTGAAAGCCTGGCGTCGCGATCGCGCGCATAGAATGATATTCGGAAACGAGTCTGGCGAAGATGAACAACTACCAGCGCTCAGCAGGGCTTAGGGAGCATTCTGGTGAGGCAATATGCTATCCGTTCGGGAGCATTTTTCGATGAGGCAATACGAATCTCACCTAGATTGCCGCTATGCAGCAATGGCCGTGATAATCCCCGGAACCATCCATAATTGAAGGATGGTGGGTTCCTTGTCTGCTACCTCTGCGAAAGCTGGTGATGAGAGAAAGATGAGCAATCCGATAAACGGAACTCGCGTTTTCATTATGGATACTGGCGCGAACCTGATCATGCTCTGATTTCCCATGGCACCTCAAAATTGGCAAGTAGTTCATTGCCAGCCAAAAGCTTCCCGATTGCACGAGAATGTGATTCAGCGTCGGGATGAGCCGATGCGACCTGACTGACTTCATGTGGCGTGTGATCGAACCGCTACTGCAAAACAAACCGTGAGGCGTCCCTCGCGTCGATGATCGGCTTGTACCGAACGGGATGCTCCGGGTGCTGCGATCTGGCGCGTCGTGGCGCGATCTTCCCGAGCGCTACGGTTCGCGCGCCATCTGCTACAACCGCGTCGTGAGATGGTGGAATACCGGAGTCAGGGACCGGATGATGGATGCCATCACAGCCGCGCATTATGGTGACATCCGGATGATCGACGGCACTTCCGTTCGTCCCCGTCAACAGGCCGCGACGGCAAAAAGGGGAATCAGGATCATTATCCTGGTCGTTCCCGAGGCGGACCCACGACCAAAATCCACGTGGTTGTCTACGGGCAAGGCCCCCTGGTCCACCTGAGCCTGACCGCCCGGCAAGGTCATGACGGTCTGCTTTGCCATGTCGATGCCGGAGCAATCGTGCTGGCGGACAAGGCATATGACGACGATCGAATCCGGAAGTCTCTCCGCGAGAACGGAGCGCTCGCCAGTATCCCGTTCAGGGCCAACCGGCGGCCGAAACCGTACTTCAGCACATGGCTCTTTCGCGAGCTGGACCTGATCGGGTGGTTCTTTTCCAAGCTGAAGCACTTCCGCCGCGTCGCGACCTGCCACGACAAATTGGCCGAAAGCTACCTGGCCATGGGCCAACTCATCTCAGTGTGCCTCTGGCTTCGCGTTTATCAGGCTACAGCCTGGCAAAGTTGGGCTAGCACCACCAGCTATCTTTGCGTTCCAGATCAAAGGACTGGAGGTCACATCACGTCTGTCCGCTGTAGCCCATCAACAGTGAGCAGATAAGGTGTTGAAATGAGAAGTTAGCAAACAAAAAACCCGGCAGCGATGCTGCCGGGTTCTTTTTGAACAATCCCGGAGGGATTAGAACGAACGCTGGAAGCGGATCATGCCCTGGAAAGCATCTTCGCCGTCGAGGCTGATGTTTTCGTCGTCCCACTTGGTGTAGGAAACTTCCGGGGTGATCGTGAAGCCAGGAACCAGTTCGTAAGCAACGTTTGCGGTTGCTGCGAAGGTCTTGGTGTCGTCGTAAGCGAGCTGCAGGTTGAAGGCAGCCTTTTCGGTTGCCTGGAACTTGGCGCCACCCCAGACAGCCCAGTCGCCGCCCCACGTGCCGTAGAAGCTGGTGATGCCGCGGTAGGTGTAGCCGTTGCTGCCATCAACGAAGTATTCGTCGTCGTTGGACTTGTAGCCACCCTGTACCCAGACCGAGAAACGGTCCGTGATGTTGACGTCGCCGCGAACCTTACCGGCCCACTCTTCGTTACGGGCGTCATAAGCAACAACACCGGCAATCGAACCCCAGCCACCAGCATACTTCAGACCGCCAACGATGTGCGGCGTGTAGTCGCTCAGCGTTACGTCAACGTCGGAGTCGCCGTTGCCGCCTTCTTCGAACGACAGGATGGCCGAGAAGCCGTTGCCGCCGGTGAAGGTGTAGCTGATGAGGTTGGTGCGGTAGCCGCCAGCGAGGATCACGTCGTCGTTGATGACGTCGCCGAGGTAACCAGGGAAGGTTACGAAGGCCGATTCATCGAGACCAACGCGCAGGCCGCCGAGCTGGATGTAAGCATAACGCAGCGAGCTGTTTTCGCTGGAGCCGTATGCGTCTTCTTCGCCGTCGCCGCCGCCGTTCCAGTTGTAACGCAGTTCGGTGAAGGTCTTCAGAGT
>NZ_JBCAUP010000054.1:0-3769 GCF_038433355.1 Brucella cytisi | reverse complement strand
CCGGTAGCTCGTCAGGCTCATAACCTGAAGGCCGCAGGTTCAAATCCTGCCCCCGCAACCAAATTCCCACAAAAATACACAAAATCGCTCAATCATATCCGATGTTCGTATCGTTGCGAGCTGGCTCCGGCTTCTCGCAGAAGACCGTTCGACCTAATATCGATGCACGGAAGCGAGTTCTATACGGACGCACCGCAGCGCGCTCATAACCCCAAGGGTGGGCAGCAAAAGGAACCGTTCCTGCGAAACAATCCCCCGACATACGCAACCAGGCATCAGCCAAAAACCAAATCAAAACCCGCCGTAACGCGGGCTTTTTTTTGACCAAAACCGCCTGGGGCAGCTGCAAAACTTCCCCGTCCCGACCATAACGACAAACTGACCTGTTTAAGCTATCAAACAGCCTCGTTATCAAAGGAAGACAATCGTGAACCTCGATCGCTCCGCGCTGGCTGATCTCAACATATTCGTGACAATCGTACGCCGCAAAAGCATGAAACTGGCCGCTATCGAGCTCGGCGTAACAACCTCCGCTATCAGTCATCGTATGAAAAAACTGGAGGCGGACTTGGGCGTGCGATTGCTCAACCGTACCAGCCGCTCCCTCACGCCGACTGAAGCAGGTGCGGCACTCGCGACACAACTTGAAAACGGACTGCGGACGATAGGGGAAGCCTTGGAAGCTCTGACCAGTCAGCGCGACTTTCCATCGGGGCGCATAAGGCTCAACGCGCTGCGCGATGCTGCACGGCTGATCATCGCCCCCATCTTACCGCGCTATACGCAAACCTATCCCGATATGCATCTCGACATCACTATAGATGACCAGATGATTGATATCGTCGCTGAGGGCTTCGATGCGGGGATCCGTTATGGTGATCGGGTGCCGCAGGATATGATTGGCGTTGCGCTGACCGGTCCCTTGCAATGGATCGTGGTCGGATCTCCGGCATTGATATCAAGGGCAGGGCGCCCCGAAACGCCGGACGATCTGCTCCGTTTGCCGTGTATAGAGACGAGGCTCGGGGACAATTCCCGATATGCATGGGAATTGGGAAACGGCGCTTCCTTGCGCCGGGTCGATGTGAAGGGGCCGATTTGCGCCAATGAAACCGAACAGGCTGTGGAAGCCGCTTTGGGCGGGATCGGCTTTGCCTATTGTCTGGAGCCATTGGTCGAGAACTACCTGGACGCAGGTGCGCTTGAAGCCGTGCTACCAGACTGGGCTTCGGAAGGTCCGCCCCTGACCATGTATTATCCGAGCAGACGACAGGTTCCATCTGGTTTGCGACGGCTGATTGATCTCATCCGCGAAGATCAGGGCCTCGCGAAATTGGTGGTCGCTGAGGAAGTCGGATCACGTTAAGAGCCGTTGTTGATTATTCGTCATTCTTTCGTTGAGTAACACTCAGCAGATTAGCGTTGCCTCGGCTCCCCTTCGGGATCAAATATGCGTCACACCTGTTATGCATGGTATCGGCGCTGTCTTCCATGCATGGTCAAACCATTTCACTCATGGAGATGCGTTATGCATTATTCTGCAGCGGCTGATCGCTATCAGTCAGATATGGTCTATCGCCGCACCGGTCGGAGCGGCATCGACTTGCCAGCGATATCGCTTGGCCTCTGGCACAATTTCGGTGGCCGGGATGTCTACGAAAACGGTCGTGCAATTCTCCGTCGCGCCTTCGATCTGGGCGTGACCCATTTCGATCTAGCGAACAATTATGGCCCGCCTCCCGGATCTGCCGAAGAAAATTTCGGTCGCATCATGGCCAGCGATTTTCGACCTTACCGTGATGAGATGATTATCTCATCGAAAGCCGGTTGGGACATGTGGCCGGGGCCTTATGGTGGCATTGGCGGCAGCCGCAAATATCTGATTGCCAGTCTCGACCAATCGCTGCAGCGGATGGGACTCGATTATGTCGACATCTTCTATTCGCACCGTGTCGACGCCACGACGCCTCTGGAAGAGACGATGGGAGCGCTTGCGCATCTGCATCGCCAGGGCAAGGCGCTTTATGTCGGTATTTCGAGCTATTCGCCGGAACTGACGCTGAAGGCGGCGGCGATCCTGAAGGAAGAGCGCGTGCCGCTTTTCATTCACCAGCCGAATTACAACATGTTCAATCGCTGGATCGAGAATGGGCTTCTCGATACGCTGGATGAACTGGGCACCGGTTGCATCGTGTTTTCGCCGCTGGCTCAGGGTTTGCTGACATCGCGCTATCTGAAAGGCATTCCGGAGGGAGCGCGGGCGAATCAGGGCGGTTCCCTGAAAGCCAGCGCAGAGAACGAAGAACTGCTGGCGCGCATTCGGGCATTGAACGCCATTGCGGAACGTCGTGGACAGACTTTGGCCCAGATGGCGATTGCCTGGACGCTTCGCGATCCGCGCGTCACCTCTTCGCTCATCGGGGCAAGCTCGGTCGCGCAGCTTGAAAACTCTTTGGGTGCTTTGAAGGGACTGGAATTCAGTGCCGAGGAACTGGCTGAAATTGACCAGTATGCGCATGATGGCGGAACCGACTGGTGGAAGAGCTCGACTTCGCTTTGAAGCGTCAAGTTTAACGAACAAAATGATAAAAGGCCGTACGCTTTGCGTGCGGCCTTTTTGCTGGAGTGCATCCCGAAAAGTGTGAAACGGTTTTCGGGATGCGCTTCAAAACAAATATTTAGAGCGCCGATCTGATTCAATCAGATCGAAATGCGCTCTAGAGCGTTTCACCTTTTAACGGAACCATATCCGGCGTTTTCCAAATAGTTTTGGCATTCGGCGGGCTGGATGGTTTCGACCAGCCTGCCGATATGACGCCATGTGTCTTCGATGGTGCGCTTTTGTGCATTTCTCATCCAATGCTTGATCTTGGAAAAGGCTTGTTCGATCGGATTGAGGTCCGGCGAATAGGGTGGCAGGAACCAGAGCCGCGCGCCAGCGGCTTTGATCAATTGACGGATGGTTGCCGACTTATGGCTGCCGAGATTGTCCATGACGACAATGTCGCCTGGCTTGAGCACCGGGACCAACTGCTGCTCGACATAGGCGCGGAAACACTGGCCGTTCATCGGTCCGTCGAAGACACAGGGTGCTGTAAGCTGATCGTTTCTCAAAGCGCCCAGGAATGTCAGCGTGCGCCAGTGGCCATGCGGTGCAAATGCCCGCAGTCGCTTGCCTTTTGGACCCCAGCCTCTGATCGGCGACATGTTGGTCTTGATCCAGGTCTCATCAATGAAGACCAGCCGTTCGGGATCAAGGTGATTTTGCAGGGTCTTCCAGCGCTGTCTTTTGCGAGCGACGTCGGCACGAGCTTGCTCAAGGGCGAATAGTGTTTTTTTTGAAGCGCAGCCCTTCACTGCGAATGAATTCCCAGATCGTATTGTGCGAGACGGAAATACCCCGCTCGGTCAACGCCGCCTTCAGGCCATGGAGTGTCAGGTGTGGGTTCTCGGCGAGCCGTTGCACAATGATATCACGATGCGGTTCGAGTATCCGCTTGCGGTGGCCGCCCATCTTGCCGGGATGAACCGATCCGGTCGCACGATGGCGCTGGGACCATTTTACGACTGAAGATGCGGCAATTTCAAACCGCGTCGCCACTGAACGAACGCTTTCGCCACTCAGCACGGCGGCAATAACGCGCTCTCGAAGATCATTCGATATCGGTGCGGTCATCCAACGCTGGCCTCCATCCAGCCAGCATCAGTGAATCAGAACAAAACTGATTTGGGAAGCGCATTCGATTCAGAGAAAAACGGAAACGCTCTA
>NZ_JBCAUP010000053.1:0-5948 GCF_038433355.1 Brucella cytisi | reverse complement strand
GGCGGCGGTTCTGCGACAGCGTCGAGGCATCGAACACACCATCGGTCAGCTTCATCCTCAGAAACCAGCGATAGGCGACATTGACCTCGATCTCGCGCACCAGCTGACGTTCCGAGCGGATGCCGAACAGGTAGCCGATGAACAAAGCCTTGAACATCAAGGTCGGATCGAGCGCCGGGCGGCCGTTGTCGGCGCAGTAAAGTCCGGCAACCCGATCATGGATAAAGGAGAAGTCTATCACCGCATCGATCTTGCGAAGCAGATGATCCTTGGGCACCAGGCTGTCGAGCGTTACCATCTCGAGAGCCGTCTGGGACGGAGCAGGTTTCTTCAACATGACCCACTGAATCACAAACCCCTGAACAAGGCCAGGGGTTTGTCAACAGTCTGAAGGCGGTCTGAGACCGCCTTTTTTATCGCAGCATGACGGATTGGGTTTCGGGTTCCTCTTCATCTGGCCGAACGGGCGGTGGAACGGAAAAATCGAGCCGCACTGGCAGATGATCGGAGCCGGCATCTTCGCGAGCGGAAACCTTCGCTCCTCCGATTTCAGGGCTTACGAGTATCTGATCAATTGGCAGGCCGATATAGGGCGCGAGCGTAACAGGCAGCAGATGCGTCATCCACGTGCCGCCAATACCGGTCATATGGCGGGTGCCGGAAGCATGTTCGACACGACGGACGGCATTGCTCCACGGTGCCGCATTGAAATCACCAGCGACGACCAGTGGGCCTTTCAGCTTCTGCAGTTCCGGTTCGATGTAGCGGAGTTGATAAGGCTGCCAGCGCGGCCATGGCCATGAAAAGTGCAGTGCTGCGACATGCACGGTTGTTCCACCGAAATTGATCGGCGCAATTGCGAGCAAACCATCGCCGACGCAGGCCGTCTGCGCATCCTGGCTGAAAGGCCGCTTCGACAGGATGCCCACGCCCCATGTGTTGGGATCGTCAGCACAATTGAGATGGTAGGGATAGGAGCCCTGGAGAATGGTGAGCCACATGGTCCATTGGTCGCTCGCTTCCTCATAGGTGACGACGTCCGGCTTCTCCCGCGCGATCATCTGGAGAAGGCGTTTCGGCTCGGGATTATCTTCGCGTAAATTGATCTGGACGAGACTGTAGCGTGCGCCGCCTTGTTCCTGTGCGTGGGCGCCCGTGGAATCGCTCAAGAAATCGCGGGCGGCACCAATGGTTGTGCTGAGTGCCATGACGGCAAACAGCAGCAGCATCGCCGCCTCGCGTCGCATTTTGGTGAAAAGCAAGGGAACGGTCAGCACCGTCAGCAAGACGGCGAGGTGGGCTCTGAAGTGCGAGAAAGAATCGAGAGCCGGATGCACCGCTCCAAGAAATCCTAGTACGAGCGGGACCGACAGCGCGACAGCAGCCAGTAGCAACAGGAATGAAAGGTTTTCATGGCGTTTCGACATGAAATGCCTCTAGCTATTGAATACGGCGCGATGATGAAGAGGAAGGCAGTATGTTGAGAACGTCAGTTGTTCCCGACCGACAAGTGCCCCACTGCTTGTTGCCCTAACTTCACTGGAAAGCCGTCTCGTAGAAGCTACGGAGCTTGCGGGAATGCAGCCGCTCGTCGGGCATGGCAGCGATTTTTTCCATCGCGCGGATACCGATGCGCAGATGCTGTGCGACCTGCCTCTTGTAAAACTCGGTAGCCATGCCCGGCAGTTTCAATTCGCCGTGCAGCGGCTTGTCGGAAACACATAGCAGGGTGCCGTAAGGCACACGGAAACGGAAACCATTGGCCGCGATAGTGGCGGATTCCATATCAAGCGCAACGGCGCGCGCCTGCGAAAGACGTTGCACCGGGCCGCGCTGGTCGCGCAGTTCCCAGTTGCGATTGTCGATGGTTGCAACCGTGCCTGTGCGCATGATCTGTTTCAGGTCATATCCCTCGAGACCGGTAATTTCCTCTACGGCTTCTTCCAGTGCAACCTGAATTTCCGCAAGTGCTGGCAATGGTACCCAGACGGGCAGATCATCATCGAGAACATGATCCTCACGCATATAGGCATGTGCCAGAACGTAATCGCCAAGCTGTTGGCTGTTCCGCAAGCCAGCGCAGTGACCAAGCATCAGCCAGGCGTGAGGGCGCAGCACTGCGATATGGTCAGTTATGGTTTTGGCATTGGACGGACCTACGCCAATATTGACCATGGTAATGCCCGAATGGTCGGCCCGCTGCAGGTGATAGGCTGGCATCTGGGGCAGGCGGGGCAGGGCGCTGCCACTGCTTGGTTCAGTCTCGCCCGCGCGTGTAATCAGATTGCCCGGTTCAACGAACTGTTCATAACCGCCGCCGCCTTCTGCCATCAATTCGCGGGCATAGGCGCAGAACTCGTCCATATAGAACTGGTAGTTGGTGAAGAGCACGAAATTCTGAAAATGCGCCGGATTGGTCGCGGTATAATGCGCGAGCCGATGCAGCGAATAATCGATGCGCTGGGCGGTGAATGGCGCAAGCGGCATCGGTTCGCCCGGTGCGGGCTCGAAGTCGGCGTTGACGATCTTGTCGTCGGTCGCCGCCAGATCGGGTACATCGAACAGATCCCGCAGCGGATGCGTGAAGGCGTTGGCGACGGAAGCCTCGACATAGGTGCCTTCCTTGAAGGCAAAATGGATCGGGATCGGCGTCGAGGATTCCTTCACTGTCACGGTCACACCGTGATTGCGCATCAGGAGGCGAATTTGCTCGTTCAGATAATGATCGAACAAGTCGGGCCGCGTGATGTTTGCGGAATAATCACCCGGTGTCGAGACATGGCCATAGGCCAGCCGCGAATCCACATGAGCGAAGCTGGATGTGGATAGGCAGATCTCGGGATAATAAGCGCGGTAACGTTGCGGCGGAACCTCACCTCGCGCAACCTTCTCGAACGCATCGCGCAAGAAGGCCGTATTGCGATCATAGAGCTTTTGCAGGGCGGCAACCGCCGCGCTGGCATCGTTGAAAACCTCCGGATCAACGGTCGGAGGCGTTTTGATCTCAGTCAGAAATGGATGTTCGATTCGCTGTGTCATGGCCTAGTATAGCAAAGTCTATGACCGTGACATGACCCAGTTTATGCGATGCGTTGCAGGCTCACATAAAGCACGAGGCCGATGCCGCTCATCTGGGAATGCTGGCCAATCTGCGTGTAGGCGAATGTGGCTGCCGGACCGGTGAAAATGGCTGTAAACAGGAAAACCCGAAGGGCGATTGCGGCGATGGTCCGGGTTCTTTTCATGGCCGCTCTCCGACGGGATTCCGGGTGAATGCGGCGACAGGTCCGATTATGGGTTGATCCCGGTAGACGTTGTACCTCTGGTCAACGAAAATGCTGGCGACAGCGGCAATGCCGACGATCATCAGACAGACAATTGTTAAACGCCGAAGCATACCGGTTGGCCCCCAAAGCCGCTGTGATTTCTGTTCTCCCTCGTCAATTTAGCTGATGCGCCTGAACCCTCCCTGAGAGCATCGTTCATGTGGCGTTCAAAAATATTGATGTTCCTTTTATTGCGGTGCATGGCTCTTGTGCCTGCTCGAAAGGGTCTTATGTTTCCCATCATTGGAATGCGGGAACATGTCCCGCTCAACGTCAGGATCAGCGGGAGAGAGCCCATGGCCGAACAGACCAAGCCCATCGAGTTGTATTATTGGCCCACACCGAACGGCTTCAAGATCAGCATCATGCTGGAAGAGCTGGGCGTTCCCTACGAGGTCAAGTATGTCAATATCGGAAAGGGCGATCAGTTTCAGCCGGACTTTTTGAAGATTGCTCCGAACAACCGTATGCCCGCCATCATCGATCCGGAAGGACCGGACGGCCGGCCGATTTCGGTGTTCGAGTCCGGAGCAATCCTGCAGTATCTCGGGCGGAAATTCGGTAAGTTCTACCCGACCGATGAACGCAAGCGCGTTGCCGTTGACGAATGGCTGATGTGGCAGATGGGTGGCCTCGGCCCGATGTCCGGGCAGGCCGGGCATTTCCGTGTGTATGCGCCGGAAAAGGTTCAGTACGGCATCGACCGCTATACCAACGAAGTCAATCGTCTCTATGGTGTCCTGAATAGGCAGTTGGAAGGCAAAGAATACATTGCAGGCGAATATTCAATTGCCGACATGGCTTCGATCGGCTGGATCAATGCCTTTAAGAACTATGACCAGAACCTGGATGATTTCCCGAACCTGAAGCGCTGGCATGGGACGGTGAATGCTCGTCCGGCTGTTCAACGCGGTCTGCTTGTCGGGAAAGAAGAACGAGAAAAATCCAATCTGGCAACCGACAAGGAAGCCCAAAAAATTCTCTTCGGCCAGAAGGCACGCTGAATAAGTGTTCAAAAGAAAAGGGCAGCCTCAAAAGCTGCCCTTTTTTATTCCGGATGCCACTGGATATTACTGGCGCGTGAGGCTCTCGCTCTTGCAGATCAAACCGCCCATCACGCAGCCTGAAAGCGAAAGCGTATTGCCTTTAACGCTGGCCTTACCGGTATAGGTTTTGCCTTCATCCAGCTTGTTGACCTCACCCTTGTAGCTGCCGCCTGTGCCTGACATCGTGCCAATGGACTTGCCCTTGTATTCGCCGGTCTGCACCGTACCGCAGAACTTGTTGGCGCCGCAGGATGTATAGCTGATGATTGTGCCATTCGGGCGCTTCCACGTGCCGACAATTCCTTCATCGGCAAGAGCAGGAACGGCAAAAGTGGCTGCAAGCGTCATTCCAAGAATAAGTGTGCGGATCATTCTTTCCTCCCAAATCGCCGCAAATCCCGGTTCTGTTCTGTCGGGTGGGCGATGAAACCGCTGTGATGCACTCTGAAGTTTGAGGCAGAAGGCTCCTCGTCCATCCTTCAAACTTACGCAAACGTAAACGTAAACCAGTTTTTGGCGAAGCGGAAGAGGGATATTTGTGTCGCGCTCGGCACATGAAACACTGCCCTTTGTACACGCACGCCCGCATTCGAATGTTGTCTATAGTTAGCAACTGGTTTCGTTCGATCATGCGGATTTGAATCGAATTTTCGCGAAAATCCAGCAATCGGCGGCACTTGCATGTTTAACAAAATCCCAAGTTTACCCCTTGTTCGGATTTTGTTGGTTGCTCGTTAAGCATCTGGTTTAACGCGCATTTCAAACCTTTCCCGTAGATTTGAGAGCATGAACGGAACGACAGAGACGGCAGTTTCGAAGCAACCAAATCAGGCTTTGAAATAAAGACCGGACGGTTCTCGGGATTTAACAGGGACAAAGAAAATGGCACAGTTTCAGAGCTTCTCGAATACGCACAACGCAGTAGCACAGGATCGCATTCTTCTGGAAATGGGCATGAAATTTGCCATCGGCCGCGACTGCGAGATCGATGTGGTGGAAGCCCACAAATGGCTGAACATTGCCGCGATCCGCGGCAGTGAAAAGGCTGCCCGCATGCGCAATCAGGTGGCTGCCACGATGAGCAAGGGCGAACTGGCAGCAGCGCTGCGCGGCGCGAGGGAGTGGATGACCGCTCACTGACCGGCAAGATAGTCGCTTATGAAAAAAGCCGCCTTCAAGGCGGCTTCAGACTGTTGACAAACCCCTGGCCTTGTTCAGGGGTTTGTGATTCAGTGGGTCATGTTGAAGAAACCTGCTCCGTCCCAGACGGCTCTCGAGATGGTAACGCTCGACAGCCTGGTGCCCAAGGATCATCTGCTTCGCAAGATCGATGCGGTGATAGACTTCTCCTTTATCCATGATCGGGTTGCCGGACTTTACTGCGCCGACAACGGCCGCCCGGCGCTCGATCCGACCTTGATGTTCAAGGCTTTGTTCATCGGCTACCTGTTCGGCATCCGCTCGGAACGTCAGCTGGTGCGCGAGATCGAGGTCAATGTCGCCTATCGCTGGTTTCTGAGGATGAAGCTGACCGATGGTGTGTTCGATGCCTCGACGCTGTCGCAGAACCGCCGCC